>NZ_JAFCUO010000002.1:0-18962 GCF_049896545.1 Pseudomonas sp. TWR3-1-1 | reverse complement strand
CAGCCCTTCGCTATTTTCGGCAGCGACTACAGCGTCGCGTATGCCTATGTAGTCGCTGCCGAAGGCTGCGATCGGTCGCGTAGCGGCCGCAAGGCGGTGTGCGCGTCGAGGCGCGCGGTATACATGCGCGCCACCGTGTTTAGCTCACTAAAAGGTGCGTCATGCAGCCCTTCGCTATTTTCGGCAGCGACTACAGCGTCGCGTATGCCTATGTAGTCGCTGCCGAAGGCTGCGATCGGTCGCGTAGCGGCCGCAAGGCGGTGTGCGCGTCGGGGCGCGCGGTATACAATGCGCGCCACCGTGTTTAGCTCACTAAAAGGTGCGTCATGCAGCCCTTCGCTATTGCCCCATCGATTCTTTCTGCCGATTTCGCCCGTCTTGGCGAAGAAGTAGACAACGTACTCGCTGCGGGTGCTGACTTCGTTCACTTCGATGTCATGGACAACCATTACGTCCCCAACCTGACCATCGGCCCGATGGTATGCGCCGCATTACGCAAGTACGGGGTGACCGCTCCAATCGACGCGCACCTGATGGTCAGCCCGGTTGATCGCATCATCGGCGATTTCATCGAAGCCGGCGCGACGTACATCACCTTCCACCCCGAAGCCACGCAGCACATCGACCGCTCGCTGCAATTGATCCGCGAAGGCGGCTGCAAAGCAGGGCTGGTGTTCAACCCCGCGACCCCGCTGGACGTGCTCAAGTATGTGATGGACAAGGTCGATATGGTCTTGCTGATGAGCGTTAACCCGGGCTTCGGCGGCCAGAAGTTCATCCCCGGTACTCTGGACAAACTGCGTGAAGCGCGGGCGCTGATCGATGCTTCGGGCCGTGATATTCGGCTGGAGATCGACGGTGGCGTGAACGTCGGCAATATCCGCGAAATCGCTGAGGCGGGTGCTGATACGTTCGTCGCGGGTTCGGCCATTTTCAACACGCCCAACTACGAAGAAGTTATTCAGAAAATGCGTGCCGAGCTTGCGTTGGCGCGTCCGTGAGCGGCTTTGAGCAGCTCCTTCAGGGGCAATTGCCCAAGCTGGTGATGTTCGATCTGGACGGCACGCTGATTGATTCGGTGCCAGACCTGGCCTCGGCCGTAGAAACCATGCTGCTCAAGTTGGGCCGTCCGCCTGCCGGTCTTGAAAACGTGAAGATGTGGATCGGCAACGGTGCGCCGATGCTGGTCCGCCGTGCGTTGGCTGGCAATCTTGAGGCCTCGGGTGTCGATGACGCCGAGGCCGAGCACGCACTGGAGATTTTCATGGAGGCCTACGATGGCGGCCATGATCAGACCAAGGTCTATCCCGGGGTGCGCGAAAGTCTCAAGTGGCTGCAAAAGCAGGGCGTCGAGATGGCCCTGATCACCAATAAACCTGAGCGCTTTGTGGCACCGCTGCTGGATGAATTGAAGCTGGGGCGCTTTTTTCGCTGGATTATCGGTGGCGATACGTTGCCGCAAAAAAAGCCCGACCCCGAAGCGCTGTTGTTCGTGATGAAAATGGCCGGCGTCACCCCGCAGCAATCAATGTTTATTGGTGATTCACGCAATGACGTGCTGGCTGCCAAGGCCGCAGGTGTGCGTTGTGTGGCGCTCAATTATGGCTACAACCACGGTCGCCCGATTGAAGAAGAGTCGCCGGACATGGTGATCGGTAACCTGCAAGAGCTGATAGCCGGTTGCTTAGATTCGGCGGCTGAGATAACGTTGGGCACTTCTGTTCACCCCTCTCGTAGAGATTCCATCGTGGTGGTCACTCGCAAACTCTGGATGAAAGTTATCAAGGCCCTGGCCCGTTGGCGTTGGCGCGCCTGACTTGAATCTGGCCGGATAGCCGGCACGTTTGCACACCTGACTGTTTGACCCTCAGACCACGAGGCACCTCATGATCCGTGAAGAATTCCTGCGTTTGGCCGCTGCCGGCTATAACCGTATCCCGCTTGCCCGCGAAACCCTGGCCGACTTCGATACGCCGCTGTCGATCTACTTGAAACTGGCTGACCAGCCCAACTCCTATTTGCTGGAGTCGGTGCAGGGCGGTGAGAAGTGGGGGCGTTACTCGATCATTGGTTTGCCGTGCCGCACGGTATTGCGGGTGCATGACCATCAGGTTCGCGTGACCCACGACGGCGTCGAGATTGAAGCGCACGAGGTTGAAGACCCGCTGACGTTTGTCGAGGCCTTTAAAGCGCGCTACAACGTGCCGACCATTACCGGTTTGCCGCGCTTCAATGGCGGGTTGGTGGGGTATTTTGGCTATGACTGTGTGCGTTATGTGGAAAAGCGCTTGGGCAAATGCCCGAACCCTGATCCGCTGGGCGTGCCGGACATTCTGCTGATGGTGTCGGATGCCGTGGTGGTGTTCGACAACCTCGCGGGCAAGATGCACGCGATTGTGTTGGTTGATCCGGCGCAACCGGATGCTTATGAAGAAGGCCAGGCGCGGCTTGAGGCATTGCTTGAACAGTTGCGTCAGCCCATTGCGCCGCGTCGCGGTCTGGACTTTACGGCTCAGCAGGCAGCGGACCCGGTGTTCCGCTCCAGCTTCACCCAGCGTGATTACGAGCAAGCGGTCGACACAATCAAGGACTACATCCTCGCGGGCGATTGTATGCAAGTCGTCCCGTCGCAGCGCATGTCCATCGACTTCAAGGCAGCGCCGATTGATCTGTACCGTGCGTTGCGCTGCTTCAATCCAACGCCTTATATGTACTTCTTCAACTTTGGTGACTTCCACGTGGTGGGCAGTTCGCCGGAAGTGCTGGTGCGGGTTGAAGACAACCTGATCACCGTGCGCCCGATTGCCGGTACGCGCCCGCGCGGTGCAACCGAAGAGGCTGATCTGGCGCTGGAGCAAGACCTGCTCAGTGACGATAAAGAAATCGCCGAACACTTGATGCTGATCGATCTGGGCCGCAACGATACGGGCCGGGTGTCTGAGATCGGTTCGGTCAAGCTCACTGAAAAAATGGTCATCGAGCGTTACTCCAACGTGATGCACATTGTGTCCAACGTCACGGGCCAGCTGAAAAGCGGGCTGACGGCGATGGACGCGTTGCGTGCGATCTTGCCTGCGGGAACGTTGTCGGGTGCACCGAAAATTCGGGCGATGGAAATCATTGATGAGCTGGAGCCGGTCAAGCGCGGTGTCTATGGCGGCGCGGTCGGTTACTTCGCCTGGAACGGCAATATGGACACGGCCATCGCTATTCGTACGGCGGTGATCAAGAACGGTGAATTGCATGTGCAAGCGGGCGGCGGCATTGTCGCCGACTCGGTACCGGCCCTGGAGTGGGAAGAGACGCTGAACAAACGCCGCGCGATGTTTCGCGCCGTAGCGCTCGCTGAACAAACCCCCGCGTCCGACGCCTGAGGAGCTGTGCCATGTTGCTGATGATCGATAATTACGACTCTTTTACTTATAACGTTGTGCAGTACCTCGGCGAGCTGGGTGCAGAGGTCAAGGTGGTGCGCAACGATGAACTGACCGTGGCCGAGATCGAGGCGCTCAACCCAGAGCGCATTGTGGTGTCGCCCGGCCCATGCACGCCGAACGAGGCGGGCATCTCATTGCAAGCGATCAAATACTTTGCGGGCAAGCTGCCGATTCTTGGCGTGTGCCTGGGTCATCAGTCTATCGGCCAGGCTTTTGGCGGGGACGTGGTTCGCGCACGCCAAGTCATGCACGGCAAGACCAGTCCGGTGTATCACCTCAATACGGGGGTGTTCGAAGGATTGAACAACCCGTTGACCGTCACCCGTTATCACTCGCTGGTGGTCAAGCGCGAAACCCTGCCTGAGTGCCTGGAGCTGACAGCGTGGACACAACACGCGGATGGCTCGGTGGACGAGATCATGGGGTTGCGCCACAAAACACTCAATATCGAAGGGGTGCAATTTCACCCTGAATCGATCCTGACCGAACAAGGTCATGAACTGTTCGCCAATTTTCTTAAACAAACCGGCGGCACGCGCTAAGGACTTCATATGGATATCAAGACTGCCCTGAACCGTATCGTCGGTCATCTGGACCTGACCACTGATGAAATGCGCGATGTCATGCGCGACATCATGACCGGCCAATGCACCGAGGCGCAGATTGGCGCTTTCATGATGGGCATGCGTATGAAAAGTGAAAGCATCGACGAAATCGTCGGTGCCGTCACTGTAATGCGCGAGTTGGCGGACAAGGTCGAACTCAATACCCTCGATGGCGTGGTCGACATTGTTGGCACCGGCGGCGACGGGGCGAATATTTTCAACGTTTCCACGGCTTCGGCATTGGTGATCGCGGCCGCCGGTTGCACGGTGGCCAAGCATGGCAATCGTGCCGTGTCCGGTAAAAGTGGCAGCGCCGACTTGCTCGAAGCGGCCGGTGTGTACCTGAACCTGACACCGGTACAAGTTGCACGCTGCATCGACAGCGTGGGCATCGGCTTTATGTTTGCCCAATCCCATCACGGCGCCATGAAGCACGCGGCCATCCCGCGTCGCGATCTTGGGCTGCGAACCCTGTTCAATATGCTTGGCCCGCTTACGAATCCGGCTGGCGTGTTGCATCAAGTGGTCGGCGTGTTCAATCAGGCGCTCTGCCGTCCGTTGGCTGAAGTGCTGCAACGCCTGGGCAGCAAGCATGTGCTGGTGGTTCATTCGCAAGATGGTCTGGACGAGTTCAGCCTGGCGGCGCCCACGTTTGTGGCCGAGCTGCGTAAAGGCGAAATCACCGAGTATTGGGTGCAGCCTGAAGACTTGGGTATCAAGAGCCAAAGCCTGTTTGGGCTGGTGGTCGACAGCCCTGAACAATCGCTGGAACTGATCCGCGATGCTTTGGGCCGCCGTAAAACAGAGGCTGGCCAGAAAGCCGCTGAAATGATCGTGCTCAATGCGGGTGCTGCGTTGTACGCCGCTGATCTTGCCTACACTCTGAAAGAGGGTGTGGCGCTGGCGCACGATGCGCTGCACACCGGGTTGGCCCGCGAAAAGCTGGAAGAACTGGGCGCGTTTACCGCGATTTTCAAGCAGGAGAATGAAGCATGAGTGTGCCAACCGTTCTGGAAAACATTCTGGCGCGCAAGGTTCAGGAAGTGGCTGAGCGCAGCGCCCGCGTGAGCTTTGCCGAAGTTGAACGGCTGGCCGCTCAGGCTGATCCTGTACGTGGTTTCGCCAAGGCTTTGCTGGCGCAGGCCAAGTTGAAACAGCCCGCGGTGATTGCCGAAATCAAAAAGGCATCGCCGAGCAAAGGGGTGATTCGCGAGCATTTCGTGCCTGCCGACATTGCGCAAAGTTATGAGAAAGGCGGCGCGACCTGTCTGTCGGTACTCACTGACATTGATTACTTTCAGGGCGCTGACGCCTATCTGCAACAGGCGCGTGCGGCGTGCAAGCTGCCGGTGATCCGCAAGGATTTCATGATCGATCCGTATCAGATCGTTGAAGCCCGCGCGTTGGGCGCCGACTGTGTGTTGCTGATCGTGTCTGCACTGGATGACGTGAAAATGGCCGAGCTGGCCGCTCTGGCTAAAAGCGTCGGGCTGGACGTGTTGGTAGAAGTGCATGATGGCGACGAACTGGAGCGCGCCCTGAAAACATTGGACACGCCGCTGGTCGGGATCAACAACCGTAACCTGCACACCTTTGAGGTGAGTTTGGAAACCACGCTGGACTTGTTGCCGCGTGTGCCGCGTGATCGATTGGTGATCACCGAGAGCGGCATTCTGAACCGCGCCGATGTTGAGCTGATGGAAATCAGCGAGGTGTATTCGTTCCTGGTCGGCGAAGCGTTCATGCGTGCGGAAAACCCGGGTGCTGAGTTGCAGCGTTTGTTCTTCCCGGAGCGCGGTACGTCCATCACCGGCTCAACACTGGATTAACCCTGTAGTTGCTGTCGAGGCACGAGGCTGCGATTTGCCAGCGCCCTTATTGCAGCCTGCGCCAGTGGCTACAGATTTTGAGCAGGAATCCCATGACCGTCATTCAACAACTTAGCGTCGAAGCCGGTCTTAAGGCCGAGCAGGATTTGCTGGCGGCGGTCTGCGCTGGCGAATTGGAGGCGGGTGTGTTGTTCTGGCAGCCCACTGACCGGTCGCTGGTCATGCCTCGGCGCTTGAGTCGTTCACCAGGTTTTGAGCATGCGAGTGTCGAGCTGGCCGCCAGTGGCTGGCCGATCCTGTTGCGTGAAACCGGCGGCGAACCCGTTCCGCAGTCGGCCTCAACGGTGAATATCGCATTGGTCTACGCACCGCCTCGCAGCGAAGGCGATCACGGCCGGATCGAAACGGCTTATCGTCGTCTGTGTCAGCCGATCTGTGATCTGTTGACTGAATTGGGCGGTACTGCGTCATTGGGTGAGGTTGAAGGGGCTTTTTGCGATGGCCGTTTCAATGTCAATCTGAACGCTCGCAAGTTAGTGGGGACTGCTCAACGCTGGCGCCAAAGTCAGGGTGGCCAGCGGCCCGTGTGCCTGGTTCACGGTGCATTACTGCTCGATAACGAACGCGAATCGATGGTGGCGGCGGTCAATCGGTTCAATCAACGCTGTGACTTGGCGCAGCGTTGTCGTGCTGACAGTCACATTGCGTTGCATGAAGTGTGTGCGGCACCGGATTTTTTCGAGCAGCTCACTGCCCGCTATCAGCAGGTACTGGCGCCCTTACTCAAGCCCTAGCGAGTTCCAAACACCACCATGGTCTTGCCTTTGACGCTGACCAGGTTTTGTTCTTCCAAATCCTTGAGCACCCGCCCAACCATCTCCCGCGAACAACCGACTATTCGGCCGATTTCCTGACGCGTTACTTTAATTTGCATTCCGTCCGGGTGAGTCATGGCATCGGGTTGCTTGCACAGCTCCAATAGGCAGCGCGCAACGCGACCGGTGACATCGAAGAACGCCAGATCGCCGACCTTGCGCGTGGTATTACGTAACCGCTGTGCGATTTGGCCGCTGAGCGCGTAAAGGATTTCTGGTTCCTGATGCGCGTACTCTCTGAATTTTGCGTAACTGATTTCTGCAACTTCGCATTCGGTCTTGGCCCTGACCCATGCACTGCGCGCCTGCTCCAGGCCCGGTTGTTCGAACAAACCCAACTCGCCAATAAAGTCCCCGCTGTTGAGGTAAGCGATGATCATTTCACGCCCATCATCGTCCTCGATCACGATGGTGACTGAGCCTTTGACGATAAAGAACAGGGTGTGCGAACGCTCGCCGGCACAAATGATATTGCTCTTGGCTTGATAACGTTTGCGCTGGCAATGAGTCAGAAATTTGTCGAGGTTTTTGATCTTGGGTATGGGAGTAAGGGCAACCATGGTTGTATCCCGGAAAGCGTGCACGGTAAGGGTTATATCTATTTTTATATAGAGCGCTTGCTGGCTGGCGCCAGCGATTTGGCGCCAGCTTACCAGACGAATTCTTTACCGATTGCAGAATTTTCCTAGTGCTGTGTCAGAGAATCGCTTCAGGCTGGTCAGTCATCGAATTTCGGCCCTGTGATAAGCTGGCGCCCCTTTTAAACCAGTGGAGTCTGAGCAATGAAGGCACGCATTCAATGGGCTGGTGAAGCCATGTTTTTGGGTGAATCGGGCAGCGGCCACGTCGTTGTCATGGATGGCCCGCCTGAAAGCGGTGGCCGCAACCTGGGTGTGCGGCCGATGGAGATGCTGTTACTGGGACTCGGCGGTTGCAGTAACTTTGATGTGGTCAGCATTCTCAAAAAATCGCGTCAGGCCGTTGAAAGTTGTGAGGCTTTTTTGGAGGCCGAACGCGCCACTGAAGACCCAAAGGTGTTCACCAAAATTCACCTGCACTTTGTAGTCAAAGGGCGTGGCCTTAAAGAAACGCAGGTTAAACGGGCTATCGAGCTGTCTGCCGAGAAGTATTGCTCGGCGTCGATCATGCTCGGCGCGGCTGGCGTTGCGATCAGCCATGACTACGAAATAATCGAACTGGCTTGAGTGGACATTCAATTTTCATAAAAGCGTTGCAGACTCTGGCGATCAGTCGCGGACGTCTGCATAATGCGCCACTTTTTTAAGGGTCGTGGCGGGGATATCTCCCGGTCACGTGCCCTAACAGATAACCAAAATCGCCATCGCGAAGAGGTGTTAACCGTCCTACGCAGGTGCGTCCTACGCACTTGACGGGCATGCTGGATCACGCGGCCGAGCCGCATCGACATAGAGAGTTTTATTACGGTGAAAAGCAAACTCAAGCTCCACGGGTTCAATAACCTGACAAAGACCTTGAGCTTCAACATCTATGACATCTGCTATGCGGAAACCCCGCAAGACCAGCAGGCATACGTTGAGTACATCAATCAAGAGTACGACGCAGAACGCCTGACGCAGATCCTTACAGATGTGGTTGATATCATTGGTGCCAACATCCTGAACATCGCCCGTCAGGATTACGATCCCCAAGGCGCCAGCGTGACTATTCTGATTTCGGAGCAGCCGGTAACACCTACCGAAAGCCAGATCGAAGAATCCCCAGGCCCGCTGCCCGAGACCATTCTGGCTCACCTCGACAAAAGTCATATTACGGTGCACACCTACCCGGAGATTCACCCGGTGGACGGTATTGCAACATTCCGTGTGGATATTGACGTGTCGACGTGCGGCGTTATTTCACCGCTTAAAGCTCTCAACTATCTGATTCATAAATTTGATTCGGATATCGTGACGGTCGACTACCGCGTTCGGGGTTTTACCCGTGATGTGGAAGGCAAGAAGCACTTTATTGATCATGAGATCAATTCGATCCAGAACTACCTCTCCGAAGACACCCGCGCCGGTTATCAAATGACCGATGTGAATGTGTATCAGGAGAACCTGTTCCACACCAAAATGCTGCTCAAGGACTTCGAACTGGATAACTACCTGTTCGGCGATGCCACCAGCAATCTTTCGGTGGAGCAACGTGCTCAGGTCACTGAACGGGTTAAGCACGAAATGCTCGAAATCTTTTACGCACGCAACATGTCGTAAGGTTTTGATAAAAAAAGGCGGCTACCGTGAGGTAAGCCGCCTTTTTTGTGCGCGTTTTGCAGGAGCAATTAAATACGATAAGTGCTTTTAGTCATGACTTTTGCCATCAGGCTCATGCCAAATTTGATCGGGGCAGGGAAGCGGTAGCCGCCCGCATCGAGTGCAGATTCCGCGTGGCGTTCTTCGTCGATACGCATTTGCTCAAGAATCGCGCGCGACTTTTCATCTTCGGCAGGCAATTGTTCAAGGTGTTCATTGAGGTGCTTGCACACTTGGTCTTCCGTTGCGGCGACAAATCCCAGGCTGACCTTGTCGCTGATCAAACCTGCAACCGCGCCAATTCCGAAGGACATGCCGTAAAACAGCGGGTTGAGCACGCTTGGATGGCTGCCCAATTGGCGGATACGTTGTTCACACCAGGCCAAATGGTCGATTTCTTCTTCTGCGGCATGCTCCATGGCTTCACGCACATGCGCCAGTTTGGCGGTCAGGGCCTGACCTTGGTACAGGGCCTGGGCGCAGACTTCACCGGTGTGGTTGATGCGCATCAGCCCGGCAACATGACGTGTTGCCTGGTCACCCAGCGGGTTTTCAGGTTTGACGAGGGCTGGTGACGGGCGATGCGGCTGGCCACTGAATGGCAACAAGGTGCGCATCGCGGTATCGGCTTGTAACAGAAGACGGTCAATCGGCGAGTAGTGACGTTGGGTAGTCATGCTTACCTCCGGAAAAAATCACGGCGGCCAGTTTACCCCAATCGGGTGGGCAGGGTTTGCGCTGGATCATGCGTGAGTGGGAGCGTTGCGGCTCCCACGAGGGCGTGGTGGTAAAAATCAGCCCGGAGGCCAGTTCATCTGGCGCTGACCCAAAACGTGCATATGAATGTGGTAGACGGTCTGGCCGCCATCTTCATTGCAGTTCATGACAACGCGGAAGCCTTTCTCGCAGCCTTGTTCGACCGCCAGGCGCTGGGCGGTGAACAGGATATGGCCCGCCAGCGCTTTGTCTTCTTCGGTGAGGTCGTTGAGAGTGCGGATCGGTTTTTTCGGGATGACCAGAAAATGCACCGGCGCTTGTGGGGCGATGTCGTGAAAGGCCAGCACCTGATCATCTTCGTAGATGATATTGGCGGGTATTTCACGGTTGATGATCTTGGTGAACAGAGTATCCAAAGCTGTATCTCCGTAAGTGAAGTCCGGCCTGAGTGTACCCAGAGGACGGTTTGGCGGCCAGCCGACTTAACGTGGGCAGTAAGACTTGTTAACCGATGCGGCGATTTTGCGTGTCATCCATCGCGAAAGTACGCGCGGGATGCGGGTTAACCAACGATTGCGCCAACCGGGCATGATGATCGCCTTGTTCTTTTCGAGGGCGCGCACGGTATACAGCGCGACTTCTTCGGGGCTGAGCGCGTTACGACTTTTTTTGAGCGTGGCGGTATTCATGTTGGCGGCATCGAAGAAACCGGTGCGGGTTATACCGGGGCAGAGTACCGAGACCTTGATTCCGGTCTTTTTGACTTCTTCGCGCAAGCCTTCTGAAAAATGCAGCACGTAGGCTTTGCTGGCGAAATAGGTGCTCAGCCAGGGACCCGGCTGATAGGCCGCGATCGATGACACGTTGAGGATTTGCCCGCCACCTTGCACTGCCATCATGTTACCGATGGCGTGGCACAAGCGAGTGAGCGCCAGTACATTGAGCTCGATCAGGTCTTGCTCGGCACTCCAGTCGTGGGCGAGGAAGGGGCCGCAGGTGCCGATGCCCGCGCAGTTAACCAGTAAGTCGATCTGGCGGTCGCCTTCTTCAAGCTCCAGCAGGAAACCGGACAAACGCAACGGTTCGCCCAGATCACACGCGCGAAATAGCACTTCAACGCCAAAGCGGCGGGTGAACTCGAGGGCAATGGCTTCCAGCGCATCGCGTTGGCGGGCAACCAGAATCAAACTGCGCCCGCGACGGGCGAGGGCTTCTGCCAGGGCCAGGCCAATGCCGCTTGAGGCGCCAGTGATCAAAGCGTAACGGGTCATGCTGTTCTCCATCGCAACGGTGCAGTCCGGTGACAATGTTGTCCCTGGCGTTGGCGCGTTCATTAAAGTGCGCAGTCTACAGGCTGTTGCTGGTCGCTGCGTCGATGAACGAGCTCGCAATGCCCAACGCAAAGAGCAGGATCCCCCCAACGAAAAGCACAACCGACA
Organism: Pseudomonas sp. TWR3-1-1; assembly: GCF_049896545.1. Classification (NCBI taxonomy): domain Bacteria; kingdom Pseudomonadati; phylum Pseudomonadota; class Gammaproteobacteria; order Pseudomonadales; family Pseudomonadaceae; genus Pseudomonas; species Pseudomonas sp. TWR3-1-1. The sequence continues at coordinate 7,784 of NZ_JAFCUO010000002.1, read as the reverse complement.
AAATGATTGAGATCCAGGCCAGCACTTTGACCGCGGTGCTGTTGGGTGGCGGTGGCGGGCCGTATTGATTGGGGCCGGGCGTGCCAGGCGTAAGGACCATGATGGTGGACAGAATAAAGGTCGCGACAGGGACCAGGTGAAGCAACAGCAGCCATGCTGACCAGTTAAGGTCGTGCAGGCGTTGTGCGCTGATCCTCACCAAGGTAATGAGGTACGCAAGTATCAAGGCCAGCGCGCACGTAAAGCCCAGGGTGTAGGACACTTTTAGCGCAAGCGCGACTGGTAATACCGCAACCCACGTGATGAGGGTAAGTACCATGCTCCAGGCCAGTAAGCGCATGCGGCCTATTCGACCGCTGAAACCTAATGGGTCCAGGGGGGCGTAGGTTTCGTGAGGTGTTTTGTTCAAACTTAGAGGCGGCATTGCTACTTCCTTGTCAGGTGTCTCAAAAAACTAGCCCGCCGAGGGGCGGGCTTTGAACTATCGGGGGTGTGGCCAATGGCTGGAGAGTTGCTGGGTGAGGTGTAACGCTTGACGGTATTGCTCATCCAGACGGGCGATTAACTGATCGGTTGATGGCAGGTCGTTAATCTCGCCGACGCCCTGACCCGCAGACCAGACGGTTTTCCATGCTTTGGCTTCGTCGCTGAGCGGTTTCAGTTTGTTGCCAGCCTCGCCTTTACTGTTCAGGGCTGCCATGTCGAACCCTGCGGTTTCGAGGCTTTTGCGCATGAAACTGGCGGGCACGCCTGATACCGCCGGGGTGTGGATGATATCGGCTGCGCGGGATGCGAGCAGCATCTCTTTATAGGCATCGGGTGCATGGCTTTCTGTCGTGCCGATAAAGCGTGTGCCCAGGTAGGCCAGGTCGGCGCCAAGCACCTGAGCGGCCAGAATCTCCCGGCCGTGGTTGATGCACCCCGCCAGTAGCACGGTCTTGTCGAAAAACTGGCGTATTTCAGCGACCAGTGCGAACGGGCTCCATGTGCCGGCATGCCCGCCAGCGCCTGCGGCGACTGCAATCAAGCCATCGACGCCGGCTTCTGCCGCTTTTTCTGCATGTCGGCGTGTGGTCACGTCGTGGAACACCAGGCCTCCGTAGCCATGAATGGCGTCCACTACTTCCTTCACGGCGCCCAGACTGGTAATCACGATCGGAACCTTGTGTTCGATGCAAATGGCCAGGTCGGCCTCAAGTCTTTCGTTGCTGTTGTGCACAATCAGGTTAACGGCGTAAGGCGCCGGGTTATCCAGCAACGCCAGTCCGGCTTCGATCTCTTCAAGCCATGCTTTGAACCCGCTGCTGTCGCGTTGGTTGAGTGCAGGGAAACTGCCCACCACCCCATTGCGACAACAGGCCAGTACCAGTTGCGGATTGGAGATCAGAAACATCGGCGCGGCCACCACCGGCAGGCGCAAGCGTTGTTCAAGCAGAGCAGGCAGTGACATTGGATAACCTCTATGAAAGATGAGATGCAGTTAGAACGGTTTGACCACCACCAGAATTACGATAGCGATCAGAAACAGGACGGGCACTTCGTTGAACCAGCGGTAGTACACATGGCTGCGGGTATTTTCACCGCGGGCGAGGCGTTTGACCTGGGCGCCGCACATATGGTGATAGCCGATTAGCAGTACGACCAGCGTCAGCTTGGCGTGCATCCAGCCTTGGCTGAAGTAACCACTGGGGTTGAGGCTGATTAGCCATCCTCCAAAGATCAGGGTGGCGATCATTGCCGGGCCCATAATGCCGCGATAGAGCTTGCGCTCCATGACGCTGAAGCGTTCTTTGCTGACGGCGTCCTCGCTTTGTGCGTGGTATACGAACAGGCGCGGCAGGTAAAACAGGCCAGCAAACCAGCAGACGATGCTGATGATGTGGAAGGCTTTGAGCCATAGATAAAGCATTTTTAGTTATTCCCAGGTTCACGGTAGACCAAATAGTAGTAGTAGAGCGCTTGAGAGTCACCTTGGCGGTTGTCGCAGGGGCGCGCTGTCCCTATTATCGAGGGCTTTCCAGTGGGTTCGTTGAGGGGCAGGTTATGGTCAAGGTCGGTATTGTCGGCGGCACGGGTTACACCGGGGTCGAATTGCTGCGTTTGCTGGCACAGCATCCGCAGGCTGAAGTGGTGGTCATCACTTCTCGATCCGAGGCGGGCCTGCCGGTAGCCAATCTGTATCCCAACCTGCGCGGTCATTACGATGGCCTGGCCTTCAGCGTGCCGGACACGCAAACATTGGGCGCGTGTGATGTGGTGTTTTTCGCCACGCCGCATGGTGTTGCCCATGCGTTAGCGGGTGAGCTACTGGCGGCGGGCACCAAGGTGATCGACCTGTCCGCGGACTTCCGTTTGCAGGACGCGGATGAGTGGGCCAAGTGGTACGGTCAGCCGCACGGCGCCCCAGAACTGCTGAAAGAAGCGGTGTATGGCCTGCCGGAAGTTAATCGCGAGCAAATCAAGCAGGCGCGCCTGATTGCGGTGCCCGGTTGCTACCCGACTGCTACCCAGTTGGGCTTTCTTCCTTTGCTGGAAGCTGGGCTTGCCGATACATCGGTGTTGATCGCGGACTGCAAGTCCGGTGTCAGCGGTGCGGGGCGCGGGGCTAGCGTAGGTTCTCTTTATGCAGAGACCTCAGAAAGCATGAAAGCGTATGCAGTAAAAGGTCATCGCCACTTGCCTGAGATCCGTCAGGGTCTACGTCGTGCAGCCGGTAAGGACGTGGGGCTGACGTTTGTCCCGCACTTGACGCCGATGATTCGCGGTATCCATTCAACCTTGTATGCGACCGTTGTTGACCGTTCCGTAGACTTGCAGGCGTTGTTTGAAAAGCGTTACGCCAACGAACCTTTCGTCGATGTGATGCCTGCCGGCAGCCACCCCGAGACTCGCAGTGTGCGTGGCGCGAATGTGTGCCGAATCGCGATCCATCGTCCTCAAGATGGCGATCTGGTCGTGGTGTTGTCGGTGATCGACAATCTGGTCAAAGGCGCTTCGGGTCAGGCGGTTCAGAATATGAATATTCTGTTCGGTCTGGATGAGCGTTTGGGCTTGTCGCATGCCGGGATGCTGCCGTAAGGGCAAGCAATATGCTCAAGCGGCAAGTCGCTGGCTTGCCGTTGCTACTTATGAATAGTTGACCGCTTTTCTAGGAGAAGCGGATAATGCGCGTCATCACGCATTATGGCGGCATAGCGCCGGGAGATAGTCAGCATGAGCGTCGAATCCTTCACCCCCACGGCTTTGCAATTCACCGAAGGTGCTGCGCACAAGGTGAAGAGCCTGGTCGATGAAGAGGGTAATGATCGTTTGAAGTTGCGCGTGTTTGTTACGGGCGGCGGTTGTTCCGGTTTTCAGTATGGTTTCACGTTCGATGATGAAGTGGCCGACGATGACACTATCGTTGAGCGCGAAGGCGTTAGCCTGGTGGTCGATCCAATGAGCTTCCAGTACTTGGCGGGAGCCGAGGTGGATTATCAGGAAGGCCTGGAAGGCTCGCGTTTTGTGATCAACAATCCTAACGCCACCACGACGTGTGGTTGCGGATCTTCGTTCTCGATCTGATCACTCAGCACGCGCAGTACTCAAAACGCCGCGTCAGTTCGCGGCGTTTTGCTGTGTGCAAATTGTTGAGAGGGCTTCAGGCGGGGTAGATTGCGCCGAGGACCCGTAGGCCACGGGCGCCAGTGACACTCGGGCGGTTGGTGGGGATGTTTTCCAGGCAACAGTGTGCGAGCCATGCAAACGCCATAGCTTCAACCCAGTCCGGGTCGACGCCTTTGGCGTGTGTGCTACTGACTGTTGTGTGGGGAAGCAGTGCGGCCAGCCGTGCCATGAGCGTGCCATTGTGCGCGCCGCCGCCGCATACCAGCAGCTCTTCAGTGAGCGGTTGAGCGGCTTTTAACGACTCTACGATGGTCAGCGCGGTGAGCTCGAGCAAGGTTGCCTGAACGTTTTGGGCGGCGAACGTGGGCAAACTTTGCAGGTGATGCTTTAGCCAGCTGAGGTTGAAAACTTCACGGCCGGTGCTTTTTGGGCCTTTTGTCTTGAAGAACGAATCGCTGAGCAGTGTCTCAAGCAATATCGGTTCTACCTTGCCGCTTGCAGCCCACTGGCCATTACGGTCGTAGAGCTCGCCGCAGGTGTCGTGTATCCAGGCATCCAGTAGCACGTTGCCTGGGCCGCAATCAAATCCGGCGACAGGTGATGTAGGCGTAATCAGGCTGAGATTGCTGAAACCGCCTACGTTCAAGACTGCGCGATAGCCAATGTCATCATTGAACAGTGCTTCATGGAATGCAGGGACCAAAGGTGCGCCTTGACCGCCAGCGGCCACGTCTCGGCGTCGAAAGTCGCCTACCACGCATATACCTGTAAGTTCTGCCAGTAGCGCCGGGTTGCCAATTTGCACCGTGAAGCCTAGGGCGGGTTCATGGCGGATGGTTTGGCCGTGACTACCGATTGCTCTGATTGAAGCGGGTGCGAGCTGTTGTTGTGCAAGGAGTGCATTGACGCCCTGAGCCGCCAGTTCGACCCAGCGGTTTTCAGCAAGGGCGCAACGCATGACCTCATCCGGGCCGCTGGCACACAAGCCGAGCAGCTCGGCGCGCAAGGCAGCGGGCATCGGCGTGTAGTGAGTGGCAACCAATGTGGGTCTCGCACCCATCTCAATGAGTGCGATGTCCATGCCGTCCAGGCTAGTCCCGGACATCACACCTATATAGAGCGCCATGATTTAGCGTTTGCTCGACGCGAGCAGCGTGGCTTTTTCCTGGTTCATGCGTGCCATCAGGGGTTGGCTTTGTTGCAGGAAGCGAGCGCGTTCGTTTTTGGCAATTGGATCGGCCATTGGGAGTTTTTGGCCCAGCGGATCGACGTGTACGCCATTCACTTGAAATTCATAGTGCAGATGGGGGCCGGTCGACAGGCCGGTGGTGCCGATATAACCAATCACTTGGCCTTGCTTAACAGAACCGCCTGTTTTGACGCCTTTGGCAAATCCCTGCATGTGGCCGTAAAGAGTGCGATAGGTGTTGCCGTGTTGAATGATGACGGTATTGCCGTAACCACCGCGGCGACCGGCGAGTAGCACTTTACCGTCACCGGCAGCTTTGATCGGAGTGCCACGAGGTGCTGCATAGTCAACGCCTTTGTGGGCGCGGATCTTGTTCAGGATTGGGTGTTTGCGGCCTGAGGAAAAGCGCGAGCTGATGCGAGCGAAGTCTACCGGTGTGCGGATAAACGCTTTGCGCATGCTATTACCGTCAGCGGTGTAGTAATTGCTGATGCCTTGTTTGTTGGTGTAGCGCACGGCGGTGTAAGTCTTGCCGCGGTTGGTGAAGCGTGCGGACAGAATATTGCCCGTCGCTACCGTTTTGCCGTTGGCGACTTTTTGCTCATAGATCACTTCAAACTGGTCGCCTGGGCGAATGTCCTGGGCGAAATCAATGTCGTAGCCAAATACCTTGGCCATGTCCATTGTCATGCTGTGCGGCAAGCCTGCACGTTGCCCCGACGCAGAAAGCGAGCTGCTGATGACGCCGTGTACATACGCTGTGCGTACGGTCGGCAATGTTGTCACTCGGTTAAACGCATAGCCCTTGGCTGTTTTTGTCAGGCTAATGGTTTCAAGGTCGCTGACACGGCTGTGCAGGCTTTTGAGTTGGCCGTCAGGGTTCATATCGAACTCAAGCTTTTGACCGTGCTTAAGCTGGCTAAATTGCTTGGCTTGCTTGTCGCTGGCCAGAATCTCATGCACGGATGCAGAAGGCAGACCCACCTTCTCGAACAATGTTGAGAGCGTGTCACCTTTAGCCACGATGACTTCGCGGTGATTGGGCTCTTTTTTATCGTCGGCCTTAGCCGTTGCGGCAGTCTCTTGCTGTTCGATTTGGGCAAAGGGCGAAGCTGGCGCCTCTGTTGTGGCTTGAACCAATTCGGAAGCGTCTTGGTCTTGTGTCAGTTGTTCTGCGGGGCTTTCGAGCTCCAGGTTTAGAGTCGTGCGTTTGGCTTCTACTTCGCTTGAAGGAAATACCAGCAGGGCCAAGCTTAATAATGCAGCGATTCCACTAGCGGCAAGCAGGTGGGTCTTCGGATAAAGCGGCGGCGCTTTAGGCGGTTGACTGGTCATAGATAATTTGACTTTGAGATAGATGAATTGGAAAAGATGACTGACACGGTGAACATGAAATAACTGTATAAAATATAACCAAAACACCCATGAAGCAAGCCGCTGAAGCATTGGCTGACAGATAGCCGCCCACACGTAGGTGAGAACTTGTAATTAGTCGCTGATCTTGTATGGTTGGTTCCCTTTGAATTTGAGCCTTACGGGTCTGATATGAAGTCGGTTGAAGAGCAGCTAGCGCTAATCAAGCGTGGTGCCGAAGAGGTACTGGTCGAGTCTGAATTGGTCGAGAAATTGAAGCGCGGCCAGCCGCTGCGTATTAAGGCCGGATTTGATCCGACAGCGCCCGACCTGCATTTGGGGCATACAGTCCTTATTAATAAGCTGCGTCAGTTTCAGGAGTTGGGCCATCACGTCATCTTTTTGATTGGTGACTTCACGGGCATGATCGGTGATCCAAGCGGCAAGAGCGCAACCCGCCCTCCGTTGACGCGCGAGCAAGTACTCGACAACGCTGAGACTTATAAAACGCAAGTCTTCAAGATTCTGGATCCTGCTAAAACTGAAGTCGCTTTCAACTCCACCTGGATGGATCAGATGGGGCCGGCTGATTTCATTCGTTTGACGTCTCAGTACACCGTGGCCCGGATGCTTGAGCGCGATGATTTCGACAAGCGTTACACCACGAACCAGCCCATCGCGATTCATGAATTCCTATATCCGTTAGTGCAGGGTTATGACTCGGTCGCTTTGCGGGCTGATGTAGAGCTGGGTGGTACTGATCAGAAATTCAACTTGCTGATGGGGCGTGAGTTGCAGCGCGGCTATGGGCAGGAGGCTCAGTGCATTGTGACTATGCCGCTGCTGGAGGGTTTGGATGGCGTTAAGAAGATGTCCAAGTCCTTGGGTAACTATGTCGGTATACAAGAAGCGCCGGGCGTGATGTACAGCAAACTGGTGTCCATACCGGATGCGTTGATGTGGCGTTACTTTGAATTGCTGAGCTTTCGCTCGATGGACGAAATCAATGCGTTTAAAGCTGATGTCGAGGCGGGGGCTAACCCGCGCGATATCAAAATCAAGCTGGCTGAAGAGATTGTGGCTCGTTTCCATGGTGAAGAGGCTGCTGCTAACGCGCACCGTGGGGCGGGTAATCGCATGAAAGAGGGTGAGCTGCCTGACGATTTGCCAGAGATTGAACTGCTTGCGACTGAAGATATGCCGATTGCAGCGGTCCTTAATAAGGCCGGGCTGGTGAAGAACTCCGCTGTTGCCCGTGATTTGCTGGGTTCAGGTGGTGTGCGAATAGATGGAGAGGTGGTTGATCGCACCTATATATACGTACTGGGTTCGACCCATGTATGTCAGGCAGGAAAGAAGGCTTTTGCACGGATTACGCTAAAAGCCGAATAAAGCTGAAATTAGTGCTGGACGGCGCATTGTATTAGCCTATAATGCGCCCACTTCCGGCGTAGTCGAAACGGAAAACTCCTTGAGTATCAATGAGTTGAACGGTTTTCGGCGATGCTAGCTTCAAATCATCGAAGCAGGAAATGAGGTGTTGACAGCAGCGTGTAACGCTGTAGAATTCGCCTCCCGCTAACGAGAGATCGAAAGCGCAAGTGGTTGAAGTTACAAGGGAAACTTTGAAATCTTC